>NZ_JBVVQK010000002.1:0-13475 GCF_055811175.1 Mesorhizobium sp. WSM4828
CCGGGCCTTGCTCGCGCAAAGATGCGATTCAGCTAACAAAATCAAACGCTTGTCGTTTGCGGACGGAAACTAGACTATCGCGCTGCCGAAACCGCAGGCTCGAGGCCGAGCCGTCCCACAACGGCTTCAAGCGGCATCGGTTGCGGGTTGTCGCCGATTGCTGGACGTTACCTCGACACGCGCGGTGCTCTTCAGTTCGGGGCGGTCGAGGCGCCGAAGGCTCAGATGACCGATGCCGACGTCGGGATTGCGGCAGACCACACGGACGAGAAACTGGGCTCGAACTCGGTTAACCAGCCGCGACCGCGGCGAGGAGCGTCCGGCGGGCTTGGCGAGGACGCCGAACGCGGCGGAAGACCAGCGGGTCGGCGCAGTATTGAGGTCGCACACGTTCAGTTCCTCCTTGAAAAACATAATTCCAGCACCGAGGAACCCGATCCCGGACCCGCGCGGCAGGACGCGTAGCACCCCCAGGAGATGATCGCGCGCATCGCGTCCTCGGCACTTCTTCGGACATGTGGTCTTCGAGGTGGCGTGAATTGCGCCATGCACAAAGCCGGCTCGATCATTCACTCACTTGCCAGGGAGGCGTGCATTTTCTGGCGCGGTACCCAGTTCCGACCGCATAAGGCGCCTTGGTCTCGTCCATTCGATGCGCGCTCTTTCGGACAGTACCAATCCATGGCCAGGTCGATCGGGTGCATAGGCGTAGCCGTCCCGGATTTCGATGGGCTGCTCCACCAGATGATCGAAGTTCTGAAACGAATATTCCAGCCATTCGACTTCCGGAAGCGCGACCGCCATGTGCACGCCGATCTCCAGAAAGGTGTTGCCGATGCTGACCGGGATGCCGAGCTCGGCGGCCAGCCAACCGATGCGCATAACATCGGTGACTTGACCGTGGACATTCAGGATGTCGGCTGCGTGGGCTTCCAGAAGAAGCCGTTTGCCTTGAAGATCCAGATACTCGCCGCTGTTGATCTGAGTCCATGTTATTGCCTGCCTGAGCATTCTCAATCCTTCGTGGTCGTGACGCAGGATTGGATCCTCGACCCAGAGAAGATCGTGACCGGCATCGCGGATCGCCACCAATTTCACCAGCGCTTCCTTCGAGGTCCACGCCTCATTCGGGTCGATCATGATCTTCGAGCCTGCCGGCACACAGGATTTCAACAGTTCCAGGCGCCGCAGATCGCGATCGAAATCCTGGTGGCCGACCTTGATCTTGAAAGCGGAATAGCCAAGCGACGCCGCGTGGGAAAACAAGGGAACGAAAGCATCATCGTCGAGGTGGAAATCGAGCCCACTGGCGTAGGCTTTCACACGGTTGCGACGACTGCCGAGCAGCACGTGAAGGGGTAGGCCAGCTTCCTTTGCCGCAAGGTCCCAAAGCGCCACCTGGACCGCTTCATGAAAGGGCAGGGAGTACGCCCGCTGATTGCCGCCACGCGGGCGGTTCACACGATGAACCAGCGCGATCGCCTTGTGTCCTTTCAGGGCCGGCCAGACCTCGTGTTCGAAAACGGTCTCAATCTCTATCTGGTCGGGCAGGGGATTGAAGAGCGTCTGGATGAAGCCCAGCCCCACCTCGCCACTTTTCGAAACGAGTTCCAGCGCGGCGACGTTTACATCGTCGGCGCGAACTTGACTGTCCCCGATTACCCGGTCGCGGGCGAACTGAAATCGGGTTATACGAAAATGCGAAAGGCTCATCACAGGGGCTTTCTGATCGTTTAGTGCAAGTTTCTGATCTATCAGTCAGGATGTCTCAGTACCGAATCAACGGAGGAGCCGCAAGTGGCGGGCAAAGCAAAAGCCATCTCTCATACCCCGGTGGCGGCCACCCGTATGAGCGATGTTGCCTACGAACGAATTCTGGAGCGCTTGTTCGACAGGCGCGTTCCGGTCGGGGCATTCGTTTCGCAGAGCGAACTGTCCGCGATCGTTGACGTGCCCGTCGCTCCGCTTCGTGACGCTCTGCGCAAGCTCGAGGCGGAAGGAATTCTCACCATCCATCCACGCTCCGGAATCCAGTTCATAAAGCCTGGCATGGAACTCACGCGCGCCACCTACCAATTCCGCGCCATCATAGAGCGTTCGGCAATTCGCGTCTTTGCCGAACAGGGTGATGAAGCCATCATGAATGCCTTGGAAATGCGGCACTCCCGGCTGGTTCGGCGCATCGAACGGGAGGGTGTGGGAAAGGAGCAACTGGAGGAGATGGATGCGCTGGAGGGAGAGCTGCATGGCGCAATCATCGGCGCGCTGCGCAATCCCTTGATCGATAGCACATATCGGCGCATGCACAATTATCTACGTCTGTTGCGGCTGGACAGCAAACTCACCTCGCCGATCATGATCCGGACGCTCAAGGAGCACCTCGACATCCTCGAGGCTTGCAGCAGCAGGAATGCCGACGCTGCCGAGGCAAAGCTGCAGTCCCATTTCCAGGCGGCCATGCAGCGGAACCTGGGTCTGGTCTGACACGTCGTCGTTTGCCATTTGCCTCTCCGGCGAGGTTGCACGGCTTGGAAAATGATGTTACCCAGCACTCCAACTGATCGATCAGTCTGCTGATCTGATATCTGGGAGGAGGTCGCATGCAGTTGAACAAGAGGCAGTTTCTCGTGGGTTCGGCGGCCCTTGCGATGGCAGGGCGCATTGGTGGTGCCCGTGCCGCGAGTGCCATCAGCTACTGGCACCACTTCACCAGTCAGTCGGAAATGGCCAGCTTGCTCAAGATCATCGGATTGTTTCAGGCGGCGAATGCAGACGTGGCTGTAACCCAGGAGAACATCCCGAACTCGGAATATATGGCCAAGGTGTCTTCGGCCGTGCTGGCCGGCGGGCGTCCCGATACCGCCATGGTGATCGCCGAGCGCTTCGCCGATCTTACCGCGATGGAGGGATTGATCGATCTTACCGAGCGCGTGAGCGGGTGGGAGGGCAAGGCGAACTTTCCCGACAACCGCTGGACCGGGCTTTCCAGCAATGGCGCCATTTATGCGGTTCCCGCCTTCGCCTTCGTTGACTGGATGTACTACCGCGCAGACTATTTCGAGGAAGCTGGACTGGCGGGGCCACCCCGAAATTTCGACGAATTCCTGCAAGCATCCCGCAAGCTGACGAATCCTTCGAAGGGCAGGTATGCCTTCGGCATGCGCGCCGGCGCCGGCGGTTTCAAATATGTCATCGATGTCATGGAGGCGTTCGGCTCGCCGATCGTCAAGGACGGGCAGCCGGCCATGGACAGGGCCGCGGCGATCGAAGCGATAACGTTCTATTCCGATCTCTTCCTGAAGGAAAAGGTCGTGCCGCCGAGCGCGCCCCACGACAGCTACCGTCAGATCATGGAGGCGTTCCGCACCGGGCAGACTGCCATGGTGTGGCATCATACCGGTTCGCTGAACGAAATCTCGAGCGCGATGAAGCAGGGCGAACAATTCTCGACCGCGCCGATGCCGGCCGGTCCGAAGGCGCATGTCGCTCGCGTCGCGTACGCCGGCAACGGCGTCATGAAGGAAGACAATATCGAGGCTGCCTGGCGGTGGGTGAGTTTCTGGGGCCAAACGGAGGCTGCCCTGGCTCTACTCGAGGGGACCGGCTATTTTCCGGCTTCCGCCGCTGCGCTGCAGGATCAGCGGATCACCGGCAATCCGATCTATAGTGCGGCGACGGAGACGCTCAAGTTCGGACGCCTGCCGAACAATTTCGTCGGCGCTGCGGGCTGGTCCGAAAATGTCGTCAATCCCGCTTTCCAGTCGGTGCTGACGGGTCAGTCGACGCCGGAACAGGCAGTGGACCGCATGATCCAGGGCCTGGAGGCGGCGCTCCGCTGATTTCCCGGACCTGCAGCCGTGCTGAGAACGCAACGGGACGGTGCTTTCGCATCGCTGATTCATGACAATAGGCTCGAGCAGATATCTGTCTTTGCGGGCTCTCGGCGAACTGTCCGAGACCCGATACTGGATGTATTTGCTGCTCCTTCCCAGCCTCGCCCTTATCCTTGTCGTGATCGCCTATCCAACGGTTTACGGCATGGCCATCAGCTTTCGCGAGATGCGTCTGACGCGTCCCGGGTTGGATGGCTGGGTGGGCTTCAAGCATTATGTAGCGATGTGGTCAGACCCGGTCTTCTGGATCGCATTGAAGAACACAGTCGTATGGGTTGCTGCCGCGGTCGTGCTGGAACTATCGCTTGGTCTTCTCGCCGCGACAGCTCTCAACAGGGATTTGCCGGGCACGAAAATCTTCGCCGTGCTCATCCTGCTTCCCTACTTCCTGCCCAACGTCGTGGCGGGCCATATGTGGGCCTTGCTGCTCGATCCGCGACTCGGAGTGATCAACGATCTTCTTGTCCGGATAGGCGTCCTGCAGTCCTACAAGGCATGGTTTGCTGATCCCAACACTGCACTTGCGGCGACCATTCTCGTCGAGGCCTGGCACGGGTTTCCATTCTTCGCGCTGCTGCTGCTCGCGGGCCTCAAGGGTATTCCCGAGGACCTCTACAGGGCAGCGGCGGTCGACGGCGCAGGCCTTGCGGCGCAGCTCAGGCTGATCACCTTGCCGATGCTCAAGACCGTCATCGCGGCGGCAGTGATCCTACGCGTCATCGGTCTGGTCAATTCGCCTGATCTGCTCCTCATTCTCACCGGCGGCGGACCCGGAGATGCCACGCAGGTGCTGTCGTTGTATGCCTTTCAGACCGCCTACAAGGAATTTAATTTCGGCTACGCATCCGCCCTGTCGGTGGTGATGTTCGCGACCCTGATGATTTTCGCGGCCGGGTACATCCGTATCTCCAGGATTACCAAAGGACAGGGCGATGATTGAAAGCAAGCGTCACCGGCGGATGATCGCGAACATCGCCACCTACGTCGTGCTCGCAAGCCTGACGGTGTTCTGCATCGGTCCGATGATCTGGATGTTCCTGACATCCCTCAAATATGAGGCCGACATTGTCACCCAGACGATGCAGTACCTCCCGAGCCGCGTCACCTTCGACAATTATGTCGCCATCTGGACGCAGTCAGGTTTCCCACGGCTTATAGGCAACAGCCTCGTCGTCACCCTCCTGACGGTGACGATCTGCGTCGTCACGGGCACGCTTGCCGCCTATGCATTTTCTCGCTTCGCGTTTCGAGGCCGGGATCAGCTCATGCTCGGCTATCTTGTCGTTCGCATGTTCCCGGCAGTCATGATGATCATTCCCCTTTATGTCGTTATGCGCGGTGTGGGGCTCGTGGACAGCCGTTTCGGCCTGGCGCTTGCCTATACGAGTTTCCTGCTGCCGCTGTTCGTGTGGATGCTCAAGGGGTTCTTCGATTCCGCACCTAAGGAACTCGAGAGCGCGGCACGCATCGACGGCTCGACAAGGCTTGGCGCCATGGTCCGCATCGTCATGCCCCTTGCGCGGAACGGCCTGGTCGCAAGTTCGGTGTTCATTGCCATCGCGGCCTGGAACGAGTTCCTGTTCGCCCTGATGCTGACGACCGGGCAGGGGTCTCGCACCTGGCCCGTGGGCCTGCAACTGATGGTCGGAGAGTTCCAGCTTCCTTGGGGAGTTCTGGCGGCAGGCGGCATTCTCAGCATCGTCCCGGTCATCGTTCTCTTCGCGATCGTCCAGCGAACCATGGTCCAGGGGCTGACCGCAGGCGCCATCAAAGGCTAGGAGTACTCGCATGGCGACACTTTCCATCAGGGACGTGCGCAAGTCCTATGGCTCCGTACAGGTTCTTCACGGGGTCGACATCGAGCTCGAGGACGGAGGCTTTCTGGTTCTGCTCGGGCCGTCCGGATGCGGCAAGTCGACCCTGCTCAATATGATTGCCGGCCTCGACGACACGTCCGGCGGTGACATCCTGATCGGTGGACGCTCGGTCCTCGACCTTGCGCCCAAGGACCGCAATATCGCGATGGTGTTCCAATCCTACGCGCTTTATCCCACCATGTCGGTCGCGAGGAATATCGGCTTCGGATTGGAAATGCGTGGCGTGGGCGCCGACCAACGCAAGCGCGCCGTGGAAGATGCCGCGCGAATGTTGCAAATCTCCCATCTGCTCGACCGACGCCCCGCCAATCTTTCGGGCGGACAGCGGCAGCGCGTTGCGATGGGCCGCGCGATCGTGCGCGACCCGGAGCTGTTCCTCTTCGATGAGCCGCTGTCCAATCTCGATGCCAAGCTCCGCGTGGAAATGCGTACGGAGATCAAGCGCCTGCACGAGCGTCTCGGCACGAGCATCGTCTATGTCACGCATGATCAGATCGAGGCGATGACGCTGGGCACCAAGGTGGCCGTCATGAAAGGCGGCTACATCCAGCAATTGGGCGACCCGCGCACCATCTATGAACGGCCCGCCAATATGTTCGTCGCAAGTTTCATCGGATCTCCGGCAATGAACTTCTTTTCCGGACGACTGGTCCCGGATTCGGAAGGTGTCCGGTTTCAAGCGAGCGGAGTGTCGATCGTGTTGCCGACGCGGAACCGGCAGGTGGACTCTGAGCGACCTGTGGTGCTGGGCATACGGCCTGAAGAGCTGAGAACCGTTCCGCAAAATCGAGCTTCGATCATGGGCGAGATCGATGTGGTAGAGCCTACCGGGCCTGAAACCATGGTGACGGTGCAGGTCGGCGAGCACGCGATCATCGCGCGCCTGCCGCCGAGGTTTGCCGGCCGGCGCAAAGAGCCAATATGTCTTGCCGTGGATCCAGCGAGCGTCAACCTGTTCGATCCGGATAGCGGACAGCGCATCGACATTTAGGGCGTGGATACCAGCGGCTGGAGGCAGTTGCGCACGGTCCCGCGATGTCGCCTCGAACTTATCCGGAGCGAATGCGGACCGCTAGCGGTCAAGCTGCGCTGACCGGCATCTCGGCATGGTAGTCAGCGGGCCTTGGCGATCAGTTTTTCCAGGCAATCGGCAGCCTCGGTCCCCGGCACGCCGAGATCTCTGACGCTGTCCATGTGGTTGCGGTTCGGGAGCACATGCGACGTTACCAGCGATCCCTGCCGCAGCAAGCTTGCCTTGAATCGACCGGCTTGCTGATGGAAGGGTGGTGTCTCGTTGGCTCCGACCAGAACCGTCGCCCTGGTTTGAGGATCATGCCGATAGGCAAGAGGTGTAAACATGGCGACTTCCTCGTCGGTTATCCCAATTTCCTTGGCCAGAAAGGAATCCTGGAGCGGTTTCAAATCGTAAAGCCCGCTCAGCAGAAGGGCTGCCCTCACATTCGAGGGGGTATGCTCGCCCCCGAACAGGAACGTTGCAAGATGGGCTCCGGCCGAATGACCACTGACGGTCAGGGCCGCCGGGTTTCCGCCATGATCGGCGATGTTGGCCAGGACCCACTGCTTGGCGCGGCGCACCTGGTCGACGATCGTCGCCATTCGGACCTTGGGCATCAGCGCATAATCAAGGATGACAGCAATAGCCCCGGCCTGGGTAATCGTCGTCGCCACGTATGAATAGTCGCGCTTGGAGAACATTCTCCAGTAGCCGCCATGGACAAAGATGTGCACCGGAAGCGCCGTTCTTTTGCCCGCGGGAAAGAACAGGTCCATGGTCTCGGTCGGATCCGGTCCGTAGGCCACGTCAGTGGTCATCGCAATGGCGGCGCGGGCGGCCTCGCTGCGGTCAACAATGTCCTGCACGATTTCGTCAAAATCCGCGACGTGGTCGCGGATGCGAAAGGGATCGCCTTGCATTCTTCTGCTCACATGCTGATGGCGAGGTATTTCGCCTCCATGAATTCGGCAATGCCGTGATGCTGCCCTCCCTCGCGGCCAAGCCCGCTCTGCTTGACGCCGCCGAAGGGGGCTGCCGGATCGGACATCAGCCCGCGGTTGAGAGCGATCATCCCGGCCTCGATCCGGGAGGCCACCCGCATGCCGCGCGCCAGATCGCGCGTGTAGATGTAGGCAGCAAGCCCATATTCAGTGTCGTTGGCGCGTGCGATGACCTCGGCCTCGGTTTCGAAGTTCGAGATTGGCGCCACCGGTCCGAATATCTCCTCATGCGCCATGTTTGCATCCCCCGGCACGTCGCGAAGCACTGTCGGAGGGTAGAAGAAACCACGTCCGGACACGACTGAGCCACCGCACAAGACCCGCGCGCCGCGTGCGACCGCGTCGATGACAAGCCGGTCTATCTTCTCGACCGCCTTTTTCGTGATCATGGGCCCGCATTCCGTGTCCGGGTCGGTGCCGACGCCGACCTTGAGCGACGACATCCGCTTCTCGAGGCCATCGGAGAAGGCTTCGTAGATGCCAGATTGCACGTAGAGGCGGTTTGCGGCCGTGCAGGCCTCGCCGGCGTTGCGCATCTTGGCTACCATTGCGCCATCGAGCGCCGCTTCGAGATCGGCATCGTCGAACACAATGAACGGTGCGTTGCCGCCGAGTTCCATGGAACACGAGACCACATGCCTGGCAGCCTCTGCCAGCAGAGCGCGACCCACACCCGTTGAACCGGTGAAGGAGAGTTTGCGCACCCGTGGATCGGCCAGCATGGCGGCCGTCAAAGGCCCGGGACTGGAGGTTGTCAGGACGTTGACCACCCCCGGTGGAACGCCTGCGTCCTGGTAGAGCGCGGCCAGCGCGTAGGCGGTAAGCGGGGTCTCACTGGCCGGCTTCAGAATCACCGTGCATCCAGCGGCAAGTGCCGGCGCGATCTTGCGCGTCGCCATCGCGGCAGGAAAATTCCAAGGCGTGATCAAGACGCAGATGCCGATCGGTTCGTAGTCGACCACAATGCGGTTGGTGCCGGAAGGCGCAGTACCGAATTCACCGGTAATGCGAACGGCCTCCTCGGCATTCCAACGGAAAAATTCCGCGGCGTAAGCGATCTCGCCTCGGGCATCCCGCAGGGCCTTGCCGTTTTCCAGTGCGATGAGAGTAGCCAGAGCTTCCGATCGTTCCGTCATCAGTTCGAAGCAGCGTCGGAGGATCTCGGAGCGCTTTCGCGGCGACGTTGTCCTCCAGCCATGGGCCGCCTTGGCAGCGGCGGCAACGGCGGCGGCCGCGTCCTCCAAGGTCGCATCGGGTACGGCAGCGATGATGGCTTCCGTCGAAGGATCGATGACCGGAATTACCCTGCCATCCGCGGACTGCCGCCATTGGCCGTCAATATACAGCCCGTGCGAAATTGTGTGGAAGTCGCTGACGCCCTGATCATCCGACAGAACCTGTGAAAACGTGTTCATCTCGATATTCCCGATTGTTTACATGACGCAGCTGGCGAGGTCGCCATCAAAGGCGGCCTGGACCAGGCTTCGCATGGACCTCAATTCGAATGGCCGCGGATTGTTCTTGATGAGGCGCTCGATACCGATCGCTTGTTCCGCCGTCCAATCGAGCTTGTCGGCAGGCAGCCCCAGCTCGGCCAACGAGGGAGTGATCCCGATTGCCCCAAACAGCCGACTGACCTCGCCAATGCTCGCGTCGGCCAACTCTTCGGGCGTCAGGCCTTTTCGATCGAGGGAGAGCGCGTTGGCGATCTCGGCCATCTCGGTTGCTGCGGCTGTTCTGTTGTACTTCATGACGTATGGCAGCATGGTGGCGACACCCAGTCCGTGAGGGGTGTGGGTTATCGCGCCAACCGGGTATTGCACGGCGTGCGCTGCCGCCGTGCCGGCCGTTCCGAACGCGCAGCCGGCGGCAAGTGCACCCATCATGACATCGGCCCGGGCGTCCTCGTCGGAGGGCCGGCGGTATGCCGTTTCAAGGCTTCGGCCAAGCAGCTTGATCGCCAGCAGAGCAAAATGATCGGTCAAGGCGGTTTTGCCGATAAAGACATGTTGTTGCGGAAGGCCGGGATCGGTCCCGCGCCTGACGGCGGTGAAGGCCTCGATTGCATGCGTCAGCGCATCGGCGCCTGCGATCGCCGTCAATCCCGGCGAGCATGTCATCGTCAGTTCAGGATCGCAGACAGCCGCGGCCGCGATCAGATATGGGCTGGAGATGCCGACCTTCAGCGTGCGATCCGGATCGGAGATCACGGCAACCGGGGTGACTTCAGAGCCGGTGCCGGCGGTCGTCGGCACCGCAATCAATGGCAGCGTCGGGCCGGGCACCTTGAACTCGCCGTAGTAATCCTGGAGCTGACCGCCGTGACTGATGAGCAACGCGGCGCATTTGGCCATGTCGAGACAACTGCCGCCGCCAATGCCGATCACCATGTCGGGCGCGAACTTCCGCGCTTCCTCGACGCAGACGGCAACGGTATCCCGGGGGACGTCGGGTAGCACACGGTCATGCACCAGTACGTCTATCGAGGCGGCTCGCAGCGCCGCGACGATCTCTCCGAACGGGCCCGTTGCGGCAAAACGTTCATCGGTGCAGACGAGTGCGCGACGTCCGAGTCTGGCCGCGACAACCGGAATTACGTGGCGTTGGCCCTTCCCGAACAGGATTTCGCGCGGCAGCCTTAGGGCAGCGAAAAGGCTCATGACCTGCATCCTGTGATATCTGGATTGGAATGCGAGATGGCGTTCAAGTCGGCCCAAAGGCTGGGTTCGATGTAAAACCCGTCTTGTAGCGCGGTTGCGTATCGACGCGCCCAACCATCGCCCGCAACGCTGGCGGTCCGTTCAGCAGGTGAGGAAGCACGGGCTACCAGGGCGGCACGCTGTTCCAGCAGCGCCACCGCAAGTGCCATTACTTTGTCTCGAAACAACTTCAAATTATATCCTCTATAAAATCGTATAGGATATAGGATTGCATTGATTGGAGCATCGTGTTAGCAACTCAATGTGTCAAGAGGCAAAACATGCAAGCCATGAAGTTATCCAGTCTAGACGAAGCGAGCCTCGCCGGCGGGCGTATCCAGCGGTCCAGCAGCCTGGTTGAGGACGTCTACGAAGCGATTTTCGCGCAACTCATGTCGCTGAAAATTGCGCCGGGCTCGCGCATCACGGTCGACAGCCTGGTCAAGGAATTCAACGTATCCCACACGCCGATCCGCGAGGCGCTCGGCCGGCTCGAAGGCGAAGGCCTGGTGCTGAAGACACATCTGATCGGTTACCGCGCTGCGCCGCAGATTACGAAACGACGGTTCGACGAACTCTACGAGCTTCGCCTGCTGCTCGAGCCTCACGGTGCAGCCAAGGCAGCGGTGCTCATGGACGAGGTAAAGCTCGCCCAGCTTCAGAAATCGGCCGGCGTCATGGCGCGCCGTGAGGGCAAGGACGAGCGCCTGCGGTATTCCAACTTCGCCCGCCAGGATGCCATTTTCCATGACAAGGTCATGGAATTCGCCAACAACGACCTCGTGCGCGAGACACTGGCGCACCAGCATACCCACTTCCACATTTTTCGCCTGATGTTCCATTCGCGCGTCACCGAGGAGGCGCTTGACGAGCATGAGGCCATTCTGGCCGCTTTCGCTGCGGCCGATCCTGCCGCTGCCGAGCAGGCGATGCGTCGCCATATCGAGCATTCGCGCGACCGCTTGTTGTTGGCGTTCGACTGAGACTGTCCCGATGTCCCCGTACCCGCCGTCGACGGTCATCACGCAGGCCAGTGCCAACGAATACTACTTCCCCGATGCACCCTTCTAGAAACTCAAACCTACCGGGCGAGTACAGGTCTCGCCCGGCCGTTGTCACAGGAAAGGAACTACCATGCCAGGCAAAAAGATCCTGATGCTGACCGGTGAATTCACCGAGGAATACGAAATCTTCGTCTACCAGCAGGCGATGGAAGCGGTGGGCCACACTGTTCATGTCGTGTGCCCAGACAAAAGCGCCGGAGACCTGATCAAAACATCGCTGCACGATTTCGAGGGCGATCAGACCTACACCGAAAAGCTCGGCCACTATGCGCTGATCAACAAGACCTTTTCCGACGCTGAGAAGCAACTGGAGCAGTACCACGCTGTTTACTGCGCTGGCGGTCGCGGGCCCGAATACATCCGCACCGACAAGCGCGTGCAGGCGATGGTGCGCCACTTCCACGAAACCAAGAAGCCGATTTTCACGATCTGCCACGGCGTACAGATCCTGATCGCGGTCGACGGCGTCGTGCGTGGCAAGAAGGTCGGCGCGCTGGCGGCGTGCGAGCCGGAGGTGACGCTTGCGGGCGGCACCTATATCGATCTGTCTCCAACGGAGGCATATGTGGATGGGACGATGGTTTCGGCAAAAGGCTGGACGGCGCTTGCGGCGTTCATCCGCGAATGCCTGAAGGTGCTGGGAACGGAAATCCGCCACGCTTAGACCTTCTTCCGACGCATCTCAAAGGGGGGCGTCGGTTCCCTTCTGGAAGGGGAACTTGTCACCGCCAGTTCGGCCCGGATCATAAAACGCCTGCACCACGCTGAGTTTGCCTCCCAAGGACAGAGGTCTTTCGTTATGCATTGATGCTCGTCTCATCAAATCCTGTGAGCGAGCGCATCAGTGTTTCCCTCGCTGAGGCCAGATGCGCTCGGCAGGCCACCTCAATCCGAGTGGAGTTGCGGCTCTCAAGCGCATCGATATAGGCAACATGTTCGTGGATTGCGGCAAGGTTGCGCTGCTTTTCGTCCTGCTTGTTCCACTGATAGTGATAGTGAAAAATGAACGTGATGATGTCGTAGAAATCATCGATGAAGCGGTTCGGTGACGCCTCGTTTATGAGCCGGTGAAACCGGTTGTCCAGGCCGGAGAAGTCGTGAAAACGGCCTTCAATTCGCTCCAGCAGCTCGGCATGCGCCATCTTGAGCGCGGCGAGTTTCGACCATAGCGGAGAACCGTCCGGCTGCAGTGAAAACAGCTGTGCCGAACGCAGTTCGAACATCACCCGGATCTCGAAGAGCTCAAGTGCAAAGTCTTCGGTGAAACCCTTGAAAAGCCAGCCTGTATTCGGCCTTTTCTCGATCAGTCCGAACCGGCTGAAGCGGATCAGGAATTCGCGAATTCCATTCGTCGCAACGCCGAATTGGCGCGCAAGCTCGAGCTCATTGATGCTGGTTCCAGGCCTGGTGTCACCCCGCAGCATCCACTCCATGAACTGCTGTTCGACGTGCTTGGCGCGAGGCGTGGTTTCGGCGTCCGGATAGTAGTCGTTGTCGCTGACCGGGCGGCCCGTCGACCTGAGGCCGTTACGCTCGGTGACAAGTTCGCGGTGAACTAGTTCTCGCAAAACCTTTCTGACGGTTGTGCGGCTGACGCACATTCGCCGTCTAAGCTCATTTTCGGAAGGAAGTTCACCGGCCAGTTGCCCGTCGCGCAGCATATTTGCAGCTCGGTTGAAGGCCTTCTTGTAGACGGTGTCGGTCCTCATCGGATTTTCCTTGGAACAATACCTTGTCCTTTTTAGCATGAACTTTATCCATAAAAAACAACTTGACCCGACCTGGCTGATTGTTTTTTATCGATAAGAAGAGGACCTGAACACGAATTGAGTTTTTGACGACGCGGCGCGCGCGCGCCCCGGCGGGGGGGGGGATTTTACAGAAAACGGGAAAACCCGCAACACAGTAGGCCCGGCCCCCTTTGCA